>NZ_CP068248.1:0-6292 GCF_016743875.1 Staphylococcus sp. T93
ATCGTTAAGGGATTTCAACAAACGGGCCATATTGTTGTATAAGTGATGAAATACTGAATTTAAAACTTAGTTTATATGTGGTAAAATGTTTTAATCAAGTTTAGGAGGAATTAATTATGAAGTGTAATGAATGTAACAGGGTTCAATTAAAAGAGGGAAGCGTATCATTAACCCTATAAACTACGTCTGCCCTCATTATTGGAGGGTGAAATGTGAATACATCCTATTCACAATCGAATTTACGACACAACCAAATTTTAATTTGGCTTTGCATTTTATCTTTTTTTAGCGTATTAAATGAAATGGTTTTGAACGTCTCATTACCTGATATTGCAAATGATTTTAATAAACCACCTGCGAGTACAAACTGGGTGAACACAGCCTTTATGTTAACCTTTTCCATTGGAACAGCTGTATATGGAAAGCTATCTGATCAATTAGGCATCAAAAGGTTACTCCTATTTGGAATTATAATAAATTGTTTCGGGTCGGTAATTGGGTTTGTTGGCCATTCTTTCTTTTCCTTACTTATTATGGCTCGTTTTATTCAAGGGGCTGGTGTAGCTGCATTTCCAGCACTCGTAATGGTTGTAGTTGCGCGCTATATTCCAAAGGAAAATAGGGGTAAAGCATTTGGTCTTATTGGATCGATAGTAGCCATGGGAGAAGGAGTCGGTCCAGCGATTGGTGGAATGATAGCCCATTATATTCATTGGTCCTATCTTCTACTCATTCCTATGATAACAATTATCACTGTTCCGTTTCTTATGAAATTATTAAAGAAAGAAGTAAGGATAAAAGGTCATTTTGATATCAAAGGAATTATACTAATGTCTGTAGGCATTGTATTTTTTATGTTGTTTACAACATCATATAGCATTTCTTTTCTTATCGTTAGCGTGCTGTCATTCCTGATATTTGTAAAACATATCAGGAAAGTAACAGATCCTTTTGTTGATCCCGGATTAGGGAAAAATATACCTTTTATGATTGGAGTTCTTTGTGGGGGAATTATATTTGGAACAGTAGCAGGGTTTGTCTCTATGGTTCCTTATATGATGAAAGATGTTCACCAGCTAAGTACTGCCGAAATCGGAAGTGTAATTATTTTCCCTGGAACAATGAGTGTCATTATTTTCGGCTACATTGGTGGGATACTTGTTGATAGAAGAGGTCCTTTATACGTGTTAAACATCGGAGTTACATTTCTTTCTGTTAGCTTTTTAACTGCTTCCTTTCTTTTAGAAACAACATCATGGTTCATGACAATTATAATCGTATTTGTTTTAGGTGGGCTTTCGTTCACCAAAACAGTTATATCAACAATTGTTTCAAGTAGCTTGAAACAGCAGGAAGCTGGTGCTGGAATGAGTTTGCTTAACTTTACCAGCTTTTTATCAGAGGGAACAGGTATTGCAATTGTAGGTGGTTTATTATCCATACCCTTACTTGATCAAAGGTTGTTACCTATGGAAGTTGATCAGTCAACTTATCTGTATAGTAATTTGTTATTACTTTTTTCAGGAATCATTGTCATTAGTTGGCTGGTTACCTTGAATGTATATAAACATTCTCAAAGGGATTTCTAACAACTTTGGGAGAGAGTTCAAAATTGATCCTTTTTTTATAACAGGAATTCAAATCTTTTTGTTCCATTAAAGGGCGCGATTGCTGAATAAAAGATACGAGAGACCTCTCTTGTATCTTTTTTATTTTGAGTGGTTTTGTCCGTTACACTAGAAAACCGAAAGACAATAAAAATTTTATTCTTGCTGAGTCTGGCTTTCGGTAAGCTAGACAAAACGGACAAAATAAAAATTGGCAAGGGTTTAAAGGTGGAGATTTTTTGAGTGATCTTCTCAAAAAATACTACCTGTCCCTTGCTGATTTTTAAACGAGCACGAGAGCAAAACCCCCCTTTGCTGAGGTGGCAGAGGGCAGGTTTTTTTGTTTCTTTTTTCTCGTAAAAAAAAGAAAGGTCTTAAAGGTTTTATGGTTTTGGTCGGCACTGCCGACAGCCTCGCAGAGCACACACTTTATGAATATAAAGTATAGTGTGTTATTATACTTTACATGGAAGTAATTGCCGGAAATAGTGAAAATGCCTCACATTTGTGCCACCTAAAAAGGAGCGATTTACATATGAGTTATGCAGTTTACGGGCCAAGATTGTTTAAGCAAAATAAGATAAGTTAAGGGATGCAGTTTATGCACCCCTTAACTTATCTATTAAATAATTTATAGCTATTGAAAAGAGACAAGAATTGTTCAAAGCTAATATTGTTTAAATCGTCAATTCTTGCATATTTTAAGGCTTGATAAAATTGGTTTTTGGAAAATAGTTTTATGTATTCTTTGTTAACCCATTTCATAACAAAATTTTCATATTGTTTTCTATCTTTGAGTGATATTTTTGAAGGGTGTCTTTTTAATACAATTAACGAGCTATTAACTCTAGGTTTTGGATGAAAGTATTCTCTAGGGATTTTACTTAATATGGATATATCAACTTCTGTCATTAAAAATAGTGCTAGTGAACGATTTGTATTTAGCAACCTTTTAGCAAATCCATATTCCACTATTAAATAACTTTCTGTAGCTGTGCTTTCAAAAACAATTTTTCGAATTATATCTGTACTTATATTGTAGGGTATATTTCCATATATCTTATATGACTTATTTTTAGGAAACTTAAATTGTAAAATATCTTTATTGATAACCTGGAAGTTCTCATATTCAATAAGTTTGTTTTTAGTTATCCTACATAATTTAGGATCTATTTCAATGGCGGTTACATAATTACACCTTTTAGCTAATTCAAACGTGAAATGACCTTTCCCTGAACCAATCTCAATAATATTATCATTTGTATTTAAATGTACATTTCTCAAAATTTCATTTATATGATGCTTTGAAGTAATAAAGTTTTGACTATCTTTTATATTTTTTTTGTTCATTATAACCCACTCCTATTTTGTTCATTATAACCCACTCCTATGAGGTTATAATGAATGTTTATATTAACAATCCATTATAACCACTTATTTTTTGTTTGGTTGATAATGAACTGTGTTGATTACAAAAATACTAAAAATGCCCATATATTAATTCTCCTTTTTATGAAATTAGAATAATTATAGCACAAGCTCTGATAAATAATAACATGATGAACGACTGTTAAATTTATACTGCAATTGGGCCCTATTGTTGAATAAAGATACGAGAGATTTCTCTTGTATCTTTTTTATTTTTGAGTGGTAACGAAAGCATCCCCCCTTTGCTGAGGTGGCAGAGGTCGGGTTTTTTTGTTTCTTTTTTTACGAAAAAAAAAGGTCTTAAAAGGTTTTATGGTTTTGGTCGGCACTGCCGACAGCCTCGCAGAGTACACACTTATATGAATATAAAGTATAGTGTGTATACTTTACATGGAAGTTGTACCGAAGTTAGGAGTGTTTATATGTCATTTGTAGTGGCTCGTATGCAAAAGATGAAATCAGGAAATTTGGTTGGGGTGGGTAATCATAATCAGAGAAATACAGACAATCATTCGAACAAAGATATTGATGTTGAACGGTCGTATTTAAATTATGATTTGGTCAATCGGACAGAAAATTATAAACGAGATATTGAGCAATTTATTAATGACAACAAATCAAGTAGTCGTGCTGTCAGAAAAGATGCTGTATTAATAAACGAATGGATCATAACTTCTGACAACCAATTTTTTAAAGATAAAGACGATAAAGAAATTAAAGACTTTTTCGAACAGTCGAAAGATTACTTCGCTGAAAAATTTGGTGATGAGAATATCCGCTACGCTCAAGTTCACTTAGACGAAACAACACCACATATGCACTTAGGTATTGTGCCTTTCAATGCGGAAAAGAAGTTATCAGCAAAGACTGTTTTTAATCGTCAAGCCTTACAGGCGGTACAAGACGAATTACCAAAATATTTAAATGAGCGTGGTTTTGAGCTTGAACGTGGCGAAAAAGGGTCAGAGCGTAAAAATTTAACGGTGCCTGAATATAAAAAGGCAAAGGACGAATTAAAAGAGATGACTACCACGCTGGAACAGCGGAAGTCAGAAGTTTTAGCGTTATCGAACGATAAAACAGCGACTATAAAAAAAGAGAGTTTGGATTTAAAAGACGAAACGAAAACAGTCAAAGTACCTAGTGGCGAAACCATTGGTATTGGTAAGTTGCGACATGAATTTATGAAAAATGAAGAACGTAAAACAGGAAATGTGATTATTTCTAAAGATAAATTAAATGCTTTGATACAAGGCTATGAAGATTTATATAGCTCAAATGAGCGACTAAAGAAATATGCGGAAACTGATTTACCTAAAGAAATCACTAAAGTTAAAGGGAAATATAGCGAATTAGTGAAAGAATACAATGATTTGGTGCGTAAGAGTAATCGGAATATCGAAACACTTGAAGAATTAGAGAAAGAGAATAAATCGCTTAAAAACGAAATTAAGGACATTTACAAAGGGTTTAAAGCGTACTTTAAAGATTCTAAGCAAGTTACAACTGAACAGGTTAAAACGCTTGTTGGTGGCGTTGTAGACAAAGTAAAAGAATTTGTGAAAGGTGGAGAGTTTGAAAAAATTCATAGAAATGAAACTCGAACACGAGATAGAGATGAATTAAGTCGTTAGAAGCTCATATTTGCGTTCTAAGGAGTTTTAAATCAATTTGAGTATATTTATATACCTGTTTGGTCTTTTCGTCGGCATAAGCGTTAAAATTTGCGAAAAAGAAAGCAGTACAAGGGCGAACGTAGTGAGTGCATTTACCCTTGTGCTGCTTTTTTCGTAAATTAGCTTTTGCAAACCGACAGAAAAGCCAACAGGTATGACTGTCTACTCACTTTTCAGAGGCATGATCAAACGCATTGCGTTTGTGGGTGTGGGCAACGCCCACGGTTTTATTGTTTTAGAAATTGGGAAATGGACTGGGGGGAGATTTTGAAAAAATCGACCAACTTCTGGGGGTACTACGACCGAGAGGTAAAAAAAGAACGAAGTCGAGATCAGGGAATGAGTTTATAAAATAAAAAAAGCACCTGAAAAGGTGTCTTTTTTTGATGGTTTTGAACTTGTTCTTTCTTATCTTGATACTTATAGAAATAACAAGTTTTTTTTATAAGGCTATTTATGTCATTTAAACCCTTGTGGTTACTGGTTTTATGCGTTTAAAAATGAGTGGAAAATGGTTGAATATAAAAAACCCCTATGTTAAAGTTAAAAGTGACTAAACAATCAACTCAATACATAGGGGGTTTTTTATTATCATGTGTAATAATAATAGCATTCAATCAATCGAAAAATCAAGTGTATTAATCGACAAAACGAAAAGTGGTAAAGTTCGCCCTTGGCGAGAGAAAAAAATTTCGAACGTTGGTTATTGGGAATTATTGCATATACTAGAATTTAAAAAAGCTGAACGTGTGAAAGATTGTGCAGAGATTTTGGAATACAAAGTGGACGTAGAAACGAGTGAAATTAATTTATATCGTGTTTGGTTTTGTAAATCTCGTTTATGTCCAATGTGCAATTGGAGAAGAGCAATGAAACATGGAATTCAATCGAAAAAAGTTGTTACTGAAGTGATTCGACAAAAGCCAACAGTTCGGTGGTTATTTTTGACACTTTCAGTTAAAAATGTTTATGACGGTGAAGAATTAAATCAAAGTTTATCAGATATGGCGAAAGGTTTTAATCGCATGATGAAATATAAAAAAATCACTAAAAATTTAGTTGGTTTTATGCGTGCGACAGAAGTAACTGTAAACGAAATTGATAATTCATATAATCAACATATGCATGTGTTGCTGGCAGTAGAGCCGACTTATTTTAAGAATACTGAAAACTATGTAACTCAAAAACAATGGATTCAGTTTTGGAGAAAAGCAATGAAGTTGGACTATGATCCAGTTGTACATATTCAAATTGTAAAGCCGAAGAATAAAAGTAAAGACGCTATGCAATCGGCAATTGATGAAACTGCAAAGTATCCAGTGAAGGATACGGATTTCATGACAGATGATGAACAAAAGAACTTGAAACGTTTATCTGATTTGGAAGAAGGTCTACATCGAAAACGATTAATTTCGTACGGTGGACTGCTGAAAGAAATTCATAAAAAATTAAATTTAGATGATGCCGAAGAAGGCGATTTAATTCATGCAGATGATGAACAAGAAAAAGCAGATGAAGATGGATTTTCAATTATTGCAATGTGGAATTGGGAACGGAAAAATTATTTTATTAAAGAGTAGA